>CP043977.1 GCA_015134335.1 Candidatus Stammera capleta | reverse complement strand
CTTAAAGAAGGTTTAGATAAAAGATCTATTCCTATAATTCTCATTTTTACTAAATGACGATTTTTTGCAAATAAAAATTTTTTAGTTAAATTATTTTTAATTGTTCAATGTTCATATTTATATAAATTAGCTCTTAATTCATTTAATTTAATACCTCTTGATAAAAAAAATTTTCTAGTTAATCAAATACGTAATGGTCTATTTTGACCTGTATCAGGATTTTTACCTCTTAATATAATTATATATTTCATTTTTTCTAAAACATGTAAAGCATGTAAAGGTGCGTCATAGGATTTTCGTCCATTTTCATAAATATGTAACATATTCATAGAATGAGCTATAATTTCAAATGGTGTTTTAATTTCAAAAACATAATCACTATATAAATTGTAATCACAATAAATTAATAACACATTAGATAAGACTGTTAATGTTTCACATAATTCTTTTCTAGCATGTATTCTCATGCTTAATTTGCGTCTTAAAGATATTAAATCATTGTTATAATGTCAATCATGATTACTAATTTTTTTTATTAATCTACTAACTATTCCTTTAGGAATTTTACATATTATTTTAGGTTTATATCTTCTGTGTATTTTCTTATAATTTTTTTTTGTTTTATAAGTTATATTTATTTTTAACATTATATTTTTTTAACATTAGTTAATATCAATTTAATATTATAAATTATAATATATATTAATTTATAATTATTATTAAAATTTTATATATATATATTACAATGATAAATAAATTTATAAAAGAAAAAAATGTTAATTATCAATTAACAAATATTTTAACAGCATTTATAGAATGCACACAAAATACAATATTAGTTTGATTAGTATATAAGTATACATATAGTTCTATTGCAATTAGTTTAATGACGTTTGCTAATTATTTTCCTATGGTTATATCTATATTTACTTTTATATCTATAGCAGATAATATTAATCCACTTTATCAATATTGTTTTAATAATTTTTTATTTTTTTTTATATCTATATTAACTCTTTTACTTTTTATTATTAAACCTAATATTAATTTATTTTTAATATTAATTTTTATTTTACAAATTAGTATTTCTTTTATAAGAACTTTACATAAAACTAATTTTAGTAAAATTACTAAAATTTTATTTGAAGTAAGTGAAAATGAAAGAGATAAAATTTTAAAAATGTCTTTATCTATAATACAAATTTTTCAAACTGTAGGAAATATTTTAGGTAATTTATTTATAATTTTTAATGTACCTAAATTAGGTTTATCTTTTACATGTTTGATATATATAATTAATTTTTATTTATCTTATTTGCTTCTATTTAATTATAATTATTTATTTATTAATAATATTAGTTTAAAATCTAAAAAACGTTTTATATGAAGTTTAAATTTATTAATAGATCTTTTTAATAATAAAAAATTATTAGGTATATTATTATTTTCTATACCTTCTAGTGGGTTTTTTCAATACTTAATGTCTATGTTACCTTTTTTAACTAAAATTTTTTATATACATTTAAATTCTAATTATTCTTATTCTATATTAAATTTTTGTTGTACTTTTTTAGCTTCTATAATTGGATTTATATTATATAATGAATTTTGTTTTAATTTAGTTCAAAATTATACTTTTTTAATTTGTTCTTTTATTTTATTTTTATTATCTATTAATAATAATTTTATTATTTTACTTTTTTTAAGTTCTATTTGTTTTGGATTATTAGCTGGTCATATAATATGTATGCAAGTTCAAATTAATAAATATTCTACTTATGTAGATTTAGGTAAATATACATTATTACGTAATTCTGTAGCTAGTTTATCTAAAATAATATTTTCTTTGTTATCTATATATTTTATTAATAATTGTTCTTTATTTTTTGTTTATATTTTTGCAGCTTCATGTTTATTATTATTTCATTTTTTAAATTATTTATATAATTATTTTTATTTATTTGGTTATTTTTAAAATAAATAAATAAATTATATATTTATTATTTATTTTTTAAAAGGTTTTTGTTTAGTATAAAAAAACGAAATTAATTAAATATTATATTAAATAATTAATATTTAATTAGTTTTGTTTATAATTTTTAATTTAAATAATAAAAAATATAATAAAATTATATAAATTTATACAATATTTGTTATATTAATATTTAAAAAAAAAAATCTCTACTGAATATATTATATATATAATATATTTTAAAAATATTTAATAATATTTTTATTTAATAAACTTTATTACCTAGTTTAAAAAGAACTTTATAATATTTTTCTGTATAATATATTAAATTAGGTTTTTTTTTTCTTAATTTATTTTCTAACCTAATTATATTAAAAGGCATTTGTTGTAAACTTCAATTTACAAACTTACAATGTCAAAAATTAGAAACCTTACCATCTTTAATATCTTTTTTTTTATTAATTTGCTTATTATTAAATTTATTAAAATTTGATTTTCTAATATTATCTTTAACTTTACTTAAAAGCCTTTCCCCTAATATAATTTTTTTTTCTTTTTTTAATAAATTT
>CP043976.1 GCA_015134335.1 Candidatus Stammera capleta | reverse complement strand
ATAGATTATATATATTAGGTATAATATTATTAATAATAAATAATCCTTCTTTATTATTTGTAGTAGTATATAAATATCCTAAAGTTTGGAAGTCAAATTGTTCATTTATAGATGAATATAATATTATTTTATATTTATTATTATTTATATTTTTTAAATAACCTTTAATACTTTTTCTATTTTTATTAATATAATTTTTATCTTTGATAAAATCAAAAGGTCATTTATTTTTATTTTTATTATAAAATATATTTGCATCTGTTATTAAATTTGTTTTACAATAATTTTTATTATTAAAATATATTAATCAAGGACCATATGTTTTATTTCATTTATAATTTTGAGGTATTTTTAATGGATTAGTTCCAAAATGGGTACTATGTAAATAATTTAACATTAAAGAATCTTGATGTACTATCAAATCTTGTTTTAAAGGTCCTCCTGAATAATATTCATTACTAAAATTCATTAATCAAGCTCCATATGTTTTTCCATAAACTCCATAAAATTTTATATTTCTTACATAATTAGCTAAATCATATTTAGAATAATATGAACCATCTCTTAATTGTCATGTTTCATCTTGCATTGATGGTAAAGTATTTAAATCTTCATATAAATATGATTTTTGTATTATATCTCCATTATATAACATATCCATTATAGAATAATCAAATTTATATACTGTTCTAATTTCACCAAATGCGTATATACTATTTAAATTACTATTTAAATTTTCTATTCTAACATAACTATATATACCAGATAAATATTTTAATAATATAAAATGATATTCAATACATACTTCATTATTAATATTCATATTATACATAATATGTGCTATATTACTATTATATTGTATAATTGTAATATTATTAGGTATAAATGTAAATTTTCCCCCGTTTGCATCTAAATAAAATGTTTTAATATATTTTATATTTTCTAAAATATTTATATTATCTAAAAAAAGTTTTTCTACATAAGCTTTTTTATTAATATAAATTTGTAAATAACCATTACTAATATAAGTATTTAAATCATTAATTTTTAAAATTATATTTTTATATATTATATCATCTTTCTTTAACATATAATTTTTTTTATATAAAGATTAATATAATAACCTATATAATTTAGTTTATATAGGTTATTTTTTTTTGTTTATTAAATTAATTAAATGTAAACTAATAAAAATAATAAAGTTACTTAAATTTATTATTGATAATTAGGACATGTACTACCTGTAGCATTTTCAATTATTGTACCATTTCTAGTAGTATTAGAATATGTATAAGTAGAACCTTTTTTGGAACTTACATTATTAAATGTAACTTGAATATCGTTTCCTTTTAGTCCATTAAAAATAAATTTACCAGGAGTTAATATTTTAATATCTTGAAAATGTATGTTTTTAAATTGAGGTATTTTGTTTCCTTCAGTATTTTTTTGATAAAACATATCTAATAAAATAGGATATTGTACATTTTTTATACATACATTTTTATATGTTATATTATTTACTAAACCTCCATTAGCTTTACTACTTTTTATATGTAATCCATTTGTAGTCCCATCCATAGTTAAATTATTAACAACTATATCACTCACAGTTCCAGATGTTTCACTACCTATAGACATACCGTGTCCTTTTCCAAAAAAATTATTATAAATTGACATATGTGATGAAGCACCATTTCCAGCTTTTATCGCAACATTATCATCACCAGTACTTATATATGAATGCGCTATAGTAACATTAGTTGAAGAACCAGGGTCTATACCATCTGTATTACGTGCATCTCCGGGAGTATTTATGTTTATACCTCATGCTGTAAATCCATTTACATTACTTGCAGCTACATGGAAATTAGGTGAATTTTTTAAATTAATTTTATATAATGTAAAATTTTTAGATCCTCTTATTACTATTAATCTAGGAACATTTTGTGATTTTTTTTCTTGTTTAGCTTCGCTAGCTAAATTTCACCATGTTTTTTTAGAACCTTTAAGAACAGAATTACCTTGTCCATCTATAGTTCCTTCTCCATATATTCCACTATTTTGTGTATCTCTAACAGTTATAAAAGGTTTACATCCAGTACCACTATTATCAATAGTACCACATGTTTTTTTACCTGTATCATATAAAGATGGATCAGGAATAGCTGATAATACTGCTCCTTTATTAATTAATAATCCTCCATTAGAAGGAATAGTTAAAGGACCTGAATAAAAATGGAAATTATTATTATCAGACATTTGAAGTGTAACAACTTTTTTTTGTGTTGCACAACGATTTATTTCATTTTGAATCGTTGTAGTCATATTTTGTGTTGTAGCTTTTATTATACTACAACTACCTGGTATTATAGGTTCTTTAACATTTCTTGTATCACCTGCAGCAAATGATTGATTTAATGTTAATCCTAAAATACAGAATAAATTTAAAATATAAAGACGAATACGTTTATTCATAAAACACCTTAGTATTAATTTTTTATCAATAAAATATTTTTAAATAAATTTTATTTTTAAAGTTTTATCTTTTTATAATTATAATATATAGATTAATAAAAAACAAATTAATTAGATGAATGTTACGCATAAATTCCAGATTTAAAATTTATTTAAAAAATTAAACACAAATATTTTTTTAAATAAAAAAAATTAAATTTTTTATAAATATAAAAAACATTTATAATTTTATTTATAAATTCTTTCTTAAAATTATATAATCCTTTAGAACTTTTACAATAATTAGATCCAAATTGTAATTTTAAATTTTTTCAAGATATTAAAATTTTTTTTTTATTCTTGACTTTAATTATTTTCCATGTTATTCATATATATATATCAATAGCTAGGGGTGACCTTAAAATTTTTATTATTCTTAAATCTATAGGTAATAATGTAGCTAATGTTTCTTTAAAAAATTTATTAGATAATATAATTTTATTATTTCAATATATTTTATTACTTGAATTTTTATTTCAAAATAAGAAACCATTATCAACTATAGTAAAATTAATAAAATTATGTATATTTTCTTTTTCATTAATTAATGTAATTGTAGAATGAAATAATTTCATAATTTGTTTTTTAATTCTTGTTATAGATCCATTTATACCACCAGTAGGTTTTATTCCTAATTTTTTAATAAATTCATTTTGTGTTCTTCCTAAATATATTAAATTTGATTTATTTAATTTAATTTCAGTACATATTCATATCATGATTATTCTAGGAATTATTCCATATGGTAATCCATATTCAGGATCAGAAATAATTTTTAATGATGTATTTCCATTATTTTTTTTAAAGTAATTTGCTTTAATATTAGAATAAGGAATAGAAGCACTAGCTAAAATACTTGTTATATATCCTAAAGAATTATTTTCGTTTGTTTTTACTGTTTTTATACTTTTATTTATTTTTTTTTTTTTTAAATAATTGATTTTTATTTTATTTAATATCATAATATTTTATTTGTTAAAATTTAAAAAAATAATAATTTAAAATTTTATTAATAATTTTATTATATATTAAAATAAAATAAATAAAAAATTTTTAAAAAACATGTCTATAAAAAAATTAATTTATATTTTTAAAATTTTATATATTAATAACATTTAATAAATATTTATATAATAATTTAATTAAATAATTTTTAAATATTAATAATTTTTTTTTATAAATAATCATAATAATTATTTTTCTTTGTAAATTTTTAAAATTATATTTTTAAATTTAAATTAAGTTATATTTAATTAATTAAATATAACTTAATTTAAAAATTTTAAACAATATTTTATATTATTATACAATGATTTACTAATTAATTTTTTTATTATTTTATTTAATAAATTTTTAATATTAATTACCTTACTTTACTTAGTCAGTTTAATAATTTAACATTAATTATATTTTATTTATTTTAAATTTATATAATTTTAATAAAATTATTAATTTATTTATATTTTATTTTCCAATCATTTCTAAAGCATAATTAATATTATCATACATAAATGATCCATTTATTAATTTTAAACTAATAATATTTAATTTAGGTAATATTAATTTATAATTTATTATAATTTTATTTTTATGATAATTTCCACTTTGGAGTGCACCTCTATATATAGATTTGTCATTACTATATATACATGTTTTTATTAAAATATTATTAATGTATATTTCTAATTTAGGTATATTATTATCATCTATATTAATACTTACTGATGAAAAATTAATATTTAATATTCTATTATTTTTGTTTTTATCAAATTCAGTATCATAGAAATAAATATTTCAAGTTCCTTTTTTTGTTTGAGCATAATATCAATTTTTTTCATTATTATTTTCTTTTTTAATATAAAAATCATAATTTTTAGGAACTAATGTATGCCATATATAATTTCTATTCTTATCACTATATTTAAATCCTGTACTTTTTCTATTTGTTTGTCCTATATTTCATAAATAATGATATTTTAAATTATTTATTTTAATATCATCTAATATAATATTATTTTGTGTTAAATCTATATTATTTAAACTAAAATGTTCTGAATCATTACCTGTAATAGGATAAATAT